>NZ_JBQEQC010000006.1:344544-368261 GCF_052044195.1 Variovorax sp. 22077 | reverse complement strand
CTTTTCTTTGGCGAAGCAAAGAAAAGTAGGTCGCCCGCCGGGGCGAGTCCCGGCCCCGGAAAACAAACATCTCACAACATCAAACTAGGCAGCCAACCAATGCACGCTGAAAAGCCTCTCAGGATCAGTCCAAACCGCCCCAGCCCGAAACCCCGCCCTCACAGCCAACGCCCGAAGCCCCTCGACAGTGAACTTGTGCGAGTACTCCGTATGAATGGTCTCCCCTTCCTCGAACGCAAACTCCTGCCCATTCAAGCAAACACTCTGCGCCCGCCGACTCACAAGATGCATCTCGATCCGCCGATGCGGCGCGTTGTAGAACGCCGCATGCGAGAACCCGTCGAGATCGAATCCGGCATCGAGCTCCGCATTCGCCCGCCGCAGCAGGTTGAGGTTGAACTCCGCCGTCACCCCCTGCGCATCGTTGTATGCAGCATGCAGCCGAGCAGGATCCTTCACGAGATCGACCCCGATCAGCAGCCCGCCACCGCGCAACATCCGCGCGGCAAGCTGCAAGAAGGCCAGTGCCTCGTCCGGCTCGAAGTTGCCGATGGTCGAGCCCGGGAAGAACCCGACGCGGCGGCCGGAGCCGGCCATGGGCGCCGGCAGCACCAGCGGCATGGTGTAGTCGGCCGCGATGGGCTGGATCGCCAGATCGGGATAGTCCGCCTTCAGCCGCTCGGCCGCCGCCTCCAGGTGCTCGCCCGAGATGTCGATGGGCAGATAGCGCTTCGGCGTCTCCAGCGCATCGAGCAGCAGCCGCACCTTGGTCAGCGACCCGGCGCCGAACTCGACGATCTCCGCGTTCGGCCCGATCTGCGCCGCGATCTCCGCGGCGCATTCGCCGAGGATGCGCAGCTCGGTGCGCGTCGGGTAGTACTCGGGAAGCTCGCAGATGCGGTCGAAGAGCTGCGAGCCTGCGGCGTCGTAG
This sequence comes from Variovorax sp. 22077, assembly GCF_052044195.1. Lineage (NCBI taxonomy): Bacteria > Pseudomonadati > Pseudomonadota > Betaproteobacteria > Burkholderiales > Comamonadaceae > Variovorax > Variovorax sp. 22077. The sequence goes on along the minus strand of NZ_JBQEQC010000006.1, from coordinate 367,330 downwards.
AAGAACTTGGGCGAGATGCTGCGCGGCGAACGCGCGAGCCCGGCCTGCATCTCGCGGCCGAACTCCGACAGCGGGGTTGCGACCGCAGCGGCAGCCTGCGAAGAAACGTGCGGCTTCCGGCCATCCTTTGCGGGCACGAAGGACAGCGACGAAGAGGAACTTGGATTGCGCATGATCAGAGGTCTTTCGCGAGCCGCAGCCCCGAGAACTGCCAGCGCGCCGCCGGCGGGAAGAAGTTGCGATAGCTGGGCCGCGCATGCCCGGCCGGCGTGGCGACGCTGCTGCCGCGCAGCACCAGTTGCCCCACCATGAACTTGCCGTTGTATTCGGCGGCGATGCCCGGCAGCGGCCTGAAGCCGGGGTACGGGTCGTACGACGACCGCGTCCATTGCCAGACATGCCCGCTCATCTGCGAGATACCGGGCGCATCGTGCGCGGCTTCCCACTCGAACTCGGTCGGCAGCCGCGCGCCGGCCCATTCGGCGTACGCCGCGGCCTCGTAGAAGCTCAACTGCGACACGGGTGCATCGGCCTCGATCGGCCGCACGCCGTGCAGGCCGAACACGTGCCAGCCCGCGCCCGCCTGGGCAGCGGGGCCGGCAAAGCGCAGCCGCGGATCGTCCTGCGCCAGCCAGTAGGCGGGGTGCCGCCAGCCGTTGGCCTGGACCGCGGCCCAGCCGTCGGACAGCCACAGCTCGGGCCGCTGGTAGCCGCCGTCGGCGATGAACTGGGCGTAGTCGCCGCAGTTCACGAGCCGGTCGGCAATCGCGTAGGGCTGCAGCAGCGCCCGATGGCGCGGTGTCTCGTTGTCGAAGGAGAAGCCGTTGCCGTCATGCCCCACCTCGACCATGCCGCCGGGCTGTTCGATCCAGCGCATGGCGGGCGGCACCGCGGCCAGCCGCAGCACAGGGCCGCCGGCGGGCTTGTAGGCCGGCAGCATGGGATTGCAGGAGAACGCGTGCAGGATGTCGGTGAGCAGCAGCTCCTGATGCTGCTGCTCGTGGTTCAGGCCGAGCGTGACGATGGGCTCGATCACGCTCCAGTCGAATCCGCCCTCCTCCAGCAGCGCCAGCACGGCCTCGTCGACGTGGCGCCGGTATTCATGCACCTCGTCCAGCGAGGGCCGCGTGAGCAGGCCGCGCTGCGGGCGCGGATGGCGCGGGCCGAGCGCCTCGTAGTACGAGTTGAAGAGGTAGTGGAAGCGCGGATCGAGGGGCCGGTAGCCGCCCGCGTGCGGCTGCAGCAGCACGCTCTCGAAGAACCATGTGGTGTGCGCGAGATGCCACTTGGTGGGGCTGGCATCGGGCATCGACTGGATGCACTGGTCTTCGGCGGACAGCGGGGCGGCAAGCGCCAGGCTGGTTGCGCGCACTTCGCGGAATCTGTCGCGCAGTGCGCCCGCCGCCGGAATGGTCGGCCGGGAAAGCGTCATGGAATCTCCAGTCGGGTAGCCGCAATTTGTAGCCCATCCGGGTCGCGACGGCACGTAGGACAAGGCGCCGCAGGCCTGCCGCCGCGACTTCGGCAAAGCCGCCCTGGGGCGAGCGCGAGAGTCCGCCACTGTGGCACAAGATGCCGGTGCGTGCAGGAGGCCTGCGTATCATCCGACGCATGCAAACGACCAACCCCTCGGGCAGGCCCAAAGTCGTCATCGTCGGCTGCGGATTCGGTGGCCTCGAAGCGGCGCGCAAGCTGCAGGACGCCGAAGTGGACGTGACGGTGATCGACAAGACCAACCACCACCTGTTCCAGCCGCTGCTCTACCAGGTGGCGACCGCAGGGCTCGCAGCGCCTTCCATCGCGGCGCCGGTGCGCGGGCTGTTCCGCGGGCAGAAGAACATCACGACGCTGCTGGGAGAGGTCAGCGGCATCGACCCGGCCGCGCGATCGGTGCAGCTGGCCAACGGCGACACCGTGCCGTACGACCACCTGATCGTCGCCGCCGGCGCCACACACAGCTACTTCGGGCACGACGAGTGGTCCACCGCCGCCCCCGGGCTGAAGACGCTGGCCGATGCCTTCGAGATCCGCCGCCGCGTGCTGCTGTCGTTCGAAACCGCCGAGATCACCGCCGACCTGGAACGCCGCCGTGCATTGCTCACCTTCGTGGTGATCGGCGCCGGGCCCACCGGCGTCGAGATGGCCGGCACGCTGGCCGAGATCGCCAAGCACACGCTGTCGGGCGAGTTCCGCCACATCGATCCGGCCAGCGCCCAGGTGCTGTTGATCGAAGGCGGGCCGCGCGTGCTGCAGGCCATGCCCGAGTCGCTGAGCGTCAAGGCGCTGGAGCAGTTGCAGAAGCTCGGCGTCGAGGTGCGCCTGAACGCCCGGGTCACCGCCATCGACAACGCCGGGCTCGAAGTGCAGACCGGCGGCGGTGCTGACGGTGCACCGGTCCAGAGCTACCGTATCGATAGCAGCTGCGTGGTGTGGGCCGCGGGCGTGGCGGCCTCGCCGCTGGGGCGGATGCTGGGCGCAGCCACCGGCGTCGAATGCGACCGCGCGGGCCGCATCAAGGTCGAGCCGGACCTGAGCCTCGCGGGGCACCCCGAGATCAGCGTGGTCGGCGACCTCGCCGCCGCCATGAGCTACGCCCCCGGCAAGCCGCCCAAGCCCGTGCCCGGCGTGTCGCCCGGCGCCAAGCAGGCGGGGCGCGCGGCCGCCGCCAACATCCTGCGCCGCATTGCGGGCCGGCCTACGGTGCCGTTCCGCTACGCCGACTACGGCAACCTCGCCACCATCGGCCGCAACTCGGCCGTGGTCGACCTGGGCACGCCCTTTGGCCCGCTGTGCTTCAGCGGCCGGCTCGCGTGGCTTTTCTGGCTGTTCGCGCACGCCTACTTCCTGATCGGCTTCCGCAACCGCATCGTGGTGATGATGGATTGGGCGAGCGCCTACTGGAGCTTCCAGCGCAATGCGCGCGTGGTGGCCGACGTGCAGGGCAAGAGCGAGTCCTGAGAACGAGCCGCGATGCTCTCGCTGTTCATCTGGCTCGCCGCGCATGCCGCCGAGGCGCTGCTGTGCCTCTGGGTGCTGCGCTGGGGCGGCGCCGAGCGGCTCGAAGGAACCTTCGCCTCGGGCTTCCTCTTCAGCAGCTTCGCGCCGCGATGGAGCGCCGAGGGGCTGAAGATGGCGGCGCTGATCCTGCTGGTTTTCTGCGCGATCAGCTTCGCAGCGGGCCTGATCGTGCCCGGGCTGCGCTGCTGGGGCAGTTGCTAGGGTGAATCGAGATTCGAGCGGGGCCACGACCGTCGATTCGCCCTGAGAGCGCCCCGCCTCACCGGAGCCGGAACTCACAGGCTCAGAAGAGCCCTCCCCACCGGCCGCCGCCCCAGTGCGGCTGCGCCTGTTGTTCCTCGCGCTGGTGCTTGCGCCACTCCCACGGCGGCGTCGGCTGCGGATCGGCCCATAGGCCGGCGCGGCGTGCCTGCGCGCGCTCCTGCAGCTTGAACAGGCCTCCGCCGCGCCTGGTGGCGAGGTGGTTGTAGTCGTACACCCAGGCCCACCCTTCGGACACCATTCGGCTGCCGGCGTCCTCGCCATTGCAGCTCACGTCGGCCACGGTGCGGCCGTAGCGGTCGGTGTCGACCTCGGTGATGAGCGCCTGTTCGCCGAAGCAGATGCCGCTGAGCGCCTGCCTGCTGCGCTGGCCGTAGGGCTGGGCCTTCTCGGGAGCGTCGATGGCCGCGATGCGCACCTTCACGCGCTCATAGGCGCCGATGCGCCCGCAGCGCGCGGTGAGCGTGTCGCCGTCGCTGATGCCGACGACGAGGCAGTTGCGTGGTGCAGCCTGGGAAAGGTGGGGAAAGGCAAGAAGAAGCAGAGAAAGAAGACAGGAAGGCAGCGCGCGAAAGTGCATGAAGAAGCCGGAAAGACCAGGAGATAGGCAGAATGGCCGGTCCGGTCGAGGCTAAGTGATCCGCGCACCGGAACAATTCGGGACACAGTTTTTTTCCTTTCTTTCTCGCGTTCTTACCCGAACCGCGCTTCGAAGGAGACCCCGCACATGCAGGAACCCACCCGGGACGACTGGTTTTCCGCCGCCAACGACGCATGGGATGCAGGCGCGCACAAGAAGGCACTGTCGCTGTTCCTCAAGGCCGCCGTCGCCGGCGAGACCCACGCGCTCAACAGCGTCGGCTACTTCCTCGACCACGGCATCGGCGTGAAGCAGGACAGCACCGCCGCCCGCCAGTGGTACCGCAAGGCCGCCAGGGCCGGCGACATCGCAGGCTGCGCCAACCTCGCCATCTGCTATCGCGACGAAGGCAACTTCCGCTGGGCCCGCTACTGGTTCGAGCGCGCCTACGCCGCGGGCGACGGCGACGCCGCACTTGAGCTGGGACGCCTCTTCCTGTGGGAAGGCCCGCACAAGAACCACCGCAAGGTCGTCGACTACCTGACGAAGGCGATGGCGGCGCCTCAGGTGACGCCGAACGGGAGGGAAGAAGCCGGGAAGCTGCTGAAGTCGCTGGGGCTCGGGCACTGACCGGTCAAGTGCCCGCCCCTTCAGCCGGGTTCACTTCGCCTCGCTCTCCGCCTCCTGCAGCAGGCGCCACATGACCTTCCCGCTCCCGCTCTTGGGCAGCGCGTCGACGAACTGCACCTTGCGCGGGATCTTGTAGACGGCCATGTTCTCGCGGCACCAGTCGATGATCTGCTGCTCGGTGGTGTCCTTGTGCGTGGGGCGCAGCACCACCACGGCCTTGACGGATTCGCCGCGGTAGTCGTCCTTGGTCGAGATCACGCAGGCTTCCTGGATCGCCGGGTGGCGGAACATGAGCAGCTCGACCTCGGCGGGCCACACCTTGAAGCCGCTCGCGTTGATCATGCGCTTGAGGCGGTCGGTGATGAAGAAGTAGCCGTCCTCGTCCATGCGGCCCATGTCGCCCGAGCGGAAGAAGCGCTTGCCCTCGAACTCGACGAAGGCCGCCGCGGTGGCGTCGGGGCGCTTCCAGTAGCCCTGGAACACCTCGGGGCCGTGGATGATGATCTCGCCCGATTCGCCGATGGGCATTTCCTTGAGCGTGTCGGGGTCGACCACGCGCGCATCGGTGCTCATGAACGGGATGCCCAGGCACTGCTGCTTGGGGTTGTCCAGCGGGTTGGTGTGCGAGGGCGCGGCGGTCTCGGTGAGGCCGTAGCCCTCCTGGTACTTCAGGCCGTACTGCTCGAAGAGGCGCTGCGCCACGGCCTGGGGCATGGCGGCGCCGCCGCCGCCGATGTAGGTCATGCTCGACAGGTCGTAGTCCTTGAAGTTGGGGCTGGCCATCAGGTCGATGACCATGGTCGGGATGTTGGTCCAGGCCGTGACCTTCCAGCGCGAGATGAGCCGGCCGGCCACGTCGCGGTCCCAGCGCGGCATGATGATCAGCGTGGCCGCCGCGAGGATGGCGGTGTGCATCATGCTCACCACGCCGGTGATGTGGAACATCGGCACCACCGCGAGCACCACCGTCTCGGAGGTCGAGCAGCCCCACATCTGGCCTGAGACGGCGTTGTGCATCAGGCTGGAGTGGTTGTGGATGCAGCCCTTGGGCAGGCCGGTGGTGCCGCTGGTGTAGGGCAGCAGCGCCATGTCGTTGGCGCCCACCACGTGCTCGGGCGGCCGGTGGCCGGCCTCGAGCGCATCGGTCCAGGCGACGACCTTGCCGCCATCGAGCGCGGGCAGCGGGTGGCGCGTGGTGAGCCACTCCTTCCAGGCGGGCGCCGGGGCGTCGTCGCCCGAGGCTTCGGCGTCGAAGGCGTCGGTGAACTGGGTCACGATCATGTGGTCCAGCCGCTGCCCGGGCGGCAGCGAGTTGCTGGCCTTGGCCAGCTCGGGCGCCAGGTCGCCGGTGATGAGGGCCACCTTGGCGTCGGGGTCGGTGATGTAGTGCTTGAGCTCCTCGGCCCGGTTCATCGGGTTGACCGGCACCACCACCGCGTTGGCGCGCAGGATCGCGAAATGCGCGATCACCAGTTGCGGGCAGTTCTGCATGTCCAGGATCACGCGGTCGCCGCGCTTCACGCCCAGCGCGTGCAGCGTGCCGGCCAGCCGGTCGACCTGCGCGGCGAACTCGCGGTAGCTGGTCACGCGGCCGAAGAACACCAGCGCGGGCTTGTCGGGGTAGCGTGCGGCCGAGGTGGCGAGGTTGTGCCAGAGCGAGGTGGCGGGGACGGTGATCGAGTGCGGGAGGCGCTTGGGCCAGAACTTGTAATGCGGGCGTTGTTCCATGGTGGGCACGGGCGGGGGATGGACGAGAGGGCGGGAAGGTGGATTCCCGCCAGCCTAAGCCGCCACGTCCGCCGCTCGCATCGGGGAAGCCCCCGGGGGCGTCGCCTAGGTGACGCCATTTTTTCTCACATGCCCGGCCCTGCCGGACGCGCTCTGCGACTACAGACAGGCGCCGCCTTCCGCGCGATACCTGCGGGCTGTTCTCTTTTCCTTTCCCCTCCCGTCCACCCACTCACCCACCGAAGGAGCTTCCATGGCAGCAGAAAAGCACGCGAGCGTTCACTGGGAAGGCGCCGGCAAGACCGGCAAGGGCCTGGTCAGCACCGAGACCGGCGCCCTCAAGGACTACCCCTACGGCTTCGCCAGCCGCTTCGAGGACGACAAGCGCGGCACCAACCCCGAGGAAATCGTCGGCGCCGCGCACGCCGCCTGCTTCACGATGGCCTTCGCCTTCGCGCTGGAGCGGGAAGGCCTGGCGGCCACGAAGATCGACACCCGCGCGGCCGTGCGGCTGGCCAAGGACGGCGACGGCTTCAAGATCGACCGCATCGCGCTCGAACTAGACGCCAGCGTGCCCAACCTCGACGAGGCGAAGTTCCAGCAGATCGCGGCCGCCGCCAAGGCCGGCTGCCCGCTGTCGAAGGCGCTGGCGAGCGTGCCCGAGATCACGCTGAAGGCCACGCTGGCCGGCTGAGCGGTCTGCCTATGATCGTCTCCTCACAAAAATAGGAGACGGATCATGAACAAGCCCATCCGGACCGCACTCGCGGTCCTTTCCCTCGGCCTCGGCGCCACGGCGGCGATGGCCGCCTTTCCCGACAAGCCGATCAAGATCGTCATCGGCTTTCCCGCCGGCGGCCCCCTCGACCAGCATGCGCGCCTGCTGACGGACAAGCTGCAGGCCGTGCTGGGCCAGCCGCTGATCGTCGACTACAAGCCCGGCGCGGGCGGCTCGGTGGGTGCCGACGCGGTCGCCAAGAGCCCGGCCGACGGCTACACGCTGATGCTGGCCAATACGGGCGTGGCGGTGATCAACGGCGCGCTCTACAGCAAGCTGCCCTACAACACGCAGCGCGACTTCGTGCCCATCGCGCGCACCGCGATGCAGCCGCTGGCGCTCTTGGTCACGCCCAAGCTGCCGGTGCAGAACCTAAAGCAGTTCATCGACTACGCCAAGGCGCGGCCCGGCCAGGTCAACTACGGCTCGGCCGGCAACGGCGGCATCAGCCACCTGGTGCCGGAGATGTTCAAGACCGCCACCGGCATCTTCATGGTGCACATCCCCTACCGAGGCAGCGCCCCGGCCTTCACCGACCTGATGGGCGGGCAGGTCCAGTTCATGGCCGAGTCGATCCCGCAGGCGGCCAACTACCACAAGCAGGGCAAGGTGCGCGCCCTGGCCGTGACCAGCCGCGAGCGCAACCCCGCCCTGCCCGACATCCCGACCGTGATCGAGTCGGGCGTCAAGGGCTTCGAGGTGGTGGGCTTCTACGGCTTCCTCGCGCCGAAGGACACGCCGAAAGACGTGGTCGCCAAGCTGAGCGACGCCTTCAGGCAGGTGCTCAGCAACCCCGAAGTGCGCGAACGCATGGTGAGCCAGGGCGCCGACCCGGCCTTCCTGGGCAGCGAGGATTTCGCGCGCTTCCTCGCGACGGAAACACCGCGCTGGGAGAAGGCAGTGAAGGCATCCGGCGCGCGGATGGACTGATCCCGCGCAGAACGCCGCTCAGGGCGGCGTGGCCGCGTGCCGCTCGAGCCGTGCGCGGTCCAGCAGCTCGATGGCGCGGTAGCGCACGCGCAGCGTGCCGTCCTCCTCCCACAGCTTGAGCTGCCGGTTCACGCTCTGGCGCGACACGCCGAGCATGAACGACAGGTCTTCCTGCGATACGCCCAGCAGCGTGCCGCCGCCCTTGCCCGTGCCCTCATCCGCGCCCTCCGCGCGCGCGTCCAGCGTGAGCAGGCGGTGCGCGAGCCGCACCGGCAGCGGCATCAGGATCACGTCGTCGATCCACGCCAGCGCCTGGCGCAGCCGCAGGCACACCAGCCGGGTGAAGGCCATGTGCACGTCGGGATGCTCGGCCACCAGCCGATGGAAGTCGGCCGCCGCGACCACCGCCATCTCGGTGGTGTCGACAGCGCAGGTGTCGTACACACGCTCGCGCCCCACCAGCAGCGACACCTCGCCGAACCAGTGGCCGGGTTCGAGCATCGCGATCACCGCCTCGCGCCCGCCCGGCGCCACCACGCTCACGCGCAGCGAGCCGGCCACCACGCCGAATAGAGCGTCGGGCGACGAGCCCTTGTGGAAGAGCGATTCGCCGCGCGCCAGCGTGCGCCGGTGCGCCACTTCGAGCAGCCGCCGCTGCACGTCCTGGGCCAGCCGCATGTCGCCGTTGTGCACCGGCGATGGCTGCGCGTCCGGGGCCGTGTCAGGGGATGAAGGGAGCGTGCGTGGCATCGCGGGTTTGTCCGTAGCGTCGATTGCCAACACCGGACAGTCTTGTTTCAGGGGCTTGCCGATAGTACGCAGCGAGCCCGGGCCGGCGCATTCGCGCCAACCCGATGTCAGCAGCCATTCCTCTCACATGGAGCACACCCGATGAGCAAAGACGACACCCCACGCACCGAACTCCAGGCCCGCCGCGAGCGCCTCGTGCTCGACCACTTCGCCGACGAGACCCGGCAGGACTTCGACGCCGTGCTCGGCACCTTCCCGCATCCGCACTACGAGCTGGTTCCCAGCGGCGAGGTGCACGACGGCATCGCCGAGGTGCGCCAGTACTACATCGACACGCGCCGCGCCTTTCCCGACCAGCGCCACGAGATCATCCAGCTGCGCCACGCCGACGACTCGGTGATCGTCGAGTTCTGGCTGCTGGGCACGCACAAGGGGCCGCTCAAGGGCCTGCCGCCCACCGGCAACAGCTTCCGCTGCCGCATGAACGCCTTCTTCATCTTCGAGGGCGACCGGCTGGTGTGCGAGCGCGTGTACTTCGACACGCTCACGATGCTGCGGCAGCTGCTGGCTGGCGTGCCGGCGGAGCAGGTCGGCGCACTGGTGGGCGGGCTGCTGGGCCAGCCGGCCGCCGCACGCGCAGCAGCGGCAGCAGAGACGGCCACGGCATGAACGCGCTGCACGGCGATGCGCTCGCGGGCCGGCATGCCATCGTGACCGGCGGCGCGCGCGGCATCGGGCTGGCGATCGCGCGGCGCTACCTCGCGGCCGGTGCAAGCGTCGCGCTGTGGGACCTGGACGCGCTGGCGCTCGCCCATGCCATGGAGACGCTCGCGCCGCTGGGCAACGCCGTGTCGGCAGTCGTCGACGTGCGTGAGGAAGACCAGATCGCCCGCGCGGCCGCGCAGTCGCAGGAGCGCTTCGGCGGCATCGACGTCCTCGTCAACAACGCCGGGGTGCTGGGGCCGACGGTGCCGGCCTGGGAGCACACGCCCGCGCAGTGGCGCAACGTGCTCGACGTCAACCTCACGGGGGCGTGGCTGTGCTGTCGGGCAGTGGCACCGGCGATGCTCGCGCAGCGGCGCGGCCGCATCGTCAACATCGCCTCGGTCGCAGGCAAGGAGGGCAACGGCTTCAACGCCGCGTACTCCGCCTCGAAGGCCGGTCTCATCGCGCTCACCAAGTCGCTGGGCAAGGAACTGGCCTCGTCCGGCGTGCTGGTGAACTGCATCACGCCCTCGGCGGCAGACACCGAGGTGTTCGCCGCCGTTCCGGCCGAGCACCGCGAGCAGCTGCGCACCGCCCTGCTCTCGCGCGTGCCGATGGCGCGCTTTGTCGAGGTCGACGAGGTGGCCGCCATGGCGGCATGGCTCGCGTCGGACGACTGTTCCTTCAGCACCGGCGCGGTGTTCGACATCTCGGGCGGGCGCTCGATGTACTGAGCGCCCGCTCATTTCGCTTCGCTTCCTTCGAAGGCTGACAAGGAGACCCCCATGACCAGAGACCCCGAACCCTCCGGCTTCGCACAGCTGGCGGATTTCGACGGCGCGCGCGACGCCGCCATGCCGCAGGAGCGCCTGCGCGCCATCCGCCGCGTCGCCGAGGGCCTGCGCGAGCGCCTGCTCGACGCGCCGCCGGTGCGCTTCGCGCGCAGCTTCGACCTGCTGCGCATTCCGTACCCGGCGTGGTTCGCCTTCACGGGCGTCTATTCGCAGCAGCTGCTCAAGCCGCACATGGTGCATCTGCTGGCGCGCACGGTGGTCGTCCAGTACGACGACTTCGAGGGCCGGCTGCGCACGCTGCTGTTCACGCCGGCGGACTTCGAGGCCGGCAACGAGACGCCCTACTTCAAGCGCCTGGCCGAGCAGACGCCGAAGTTCCTGCACAAGGCGATCGCGCCGGTCTACCGGACCGTGCCGCAGGCGCTGGCGAGCTGCGGCATCGCGCCGGAACAGGTCGACTACATCACCTACGACCACCTGCACACGCAGGACCTGCGCCGGTGGCTGGGCAGCGCCGCCACGCCGGGCCTGCTGCCCAACGCCAGGCTGCTGGTGCATCGCCAGGAGCTCGCGAGCGTGCAGGGACTGATGCCGGTGCAGGCCGAGTGGTACTGCCCGCACGGGCTCGACGGCATCCCGGCCGAAAGAATCGTCGCTTTCGACGGCAGCATCCAGCTCGGCCGCGGTCTGGCGCTGGTGCACACGCCGGGCCATACCGAAGGCAACCATTCTCTGGTCTACCGCACGGGCGACGGCCTGCGGGTGAGCAGCGAGAACGGCGTGGCGGCCGACAGCTGGGCGCCGCTGCAGTCGCGGCACAACGGCATCCGCCGCTACGCGCAGGCCACCGGCGCGGAGGTGATCCTCAACGGCAACACGCAGGAAAGCAGCAACGACCAGTACCTGTCGATGGTGCTGGAGAAGACGCTTGCAGGCAGCTCGGCAGCGCACGGCTTCAGCAACGTGGTGCCGTCGGCCGAATGCACGCCGCACTGGCTCTTTCCGGGGGCGCCAGCCAGCTTCCTCTGGGGCGAGACCAGCTTCGGAACGCCGGTGAAGGCCTGACCGAACGATTCGACACGAGGAGACAGACGATGAACACAGCCACCCTGGCCGGGGCGCAAGCGCAATCCCAGGCGGACGCCGATGCGCGCGAGGACGCCGCCCTCTTCCGCAGGATCACATGGCGCCTGATGCCGCTGCTGTGCGCCTGCTACGTGCTGAACTACCTGGACCGCACCAACGTGGGCTACGCGCAGCTTCAGATGAAGGAGCAGCTCGGCTTCAGCGACGCGGTGTTCGGCCTGGGCGCCGGCATCTTCTTCATCGGCTACGCGGTGTTCGAGATTCCGAGCAACCTGATGCTCGCGAAGATCGGCGTGCGCGCCACGCTGCTGCGCATCATGGGCCTGTGGGGGCTGGCCTCGGCGGCGATGATGTTCGCGACCACGCCCGCGCAGTTCTACGTGCTGCGCTTCCTCATCGGCGTGTTCGAGGCCGGCTTCGCGCCGGGCGTGCTGTTCTACCTGACGCTGTGGTTCCCTTCTCACCGCCGCGCGCAGGCCACGGCCCTCTTCTTCATGGCCTTCGGCGCGGCACCCATCGTGGCCGGACCGATCGCGGGGCTCACGATGACGTACCTCGACGGCGCGCTGTCGCTGCGCGGCTGGCAGTGGCTCTTCCTGCTGGAGGGGCTGCCGAGCGTGCTGCTGGGCATCGCGGCCTTCGGCTGGCTGTCGAACAGTCCGGCGCAGGCGGCCTGGCTCAGCGCCGCCGAGAAGCAGCGCGTGGCCCGCCTGCTGGCCGAAGACCAGGCCGCGCACGGCGCCGCCGAGCGCCACACCTTCGGCGCGGCGATGCGCGACGGCCGGGTCTGGCTGATCGGCTTCATGTCGTTCCTCATCATCCTGGGCATCTACGCGCTGTCGTTCTGGCAGCCCACCATCCTCAAGTCGATGGGGCTGAGCGTGCTGCAGATCGGCTTCTATTCGGTGATCCCGGCGGTGGCGGGCATCGCGGCGAACATCGTGGTGGGCCGGCACTCCGACCGCAGCAAGGAGCGGCGCTGGCACTTCGCGCTCAGCGCGGTCGCGGGTGCGGCCGGGCTGGCGCTGACCACGTTCTTCATGCACGACGCGATCGCCGCCGTGCTCTGCCTCGCGCTGGCGGCCATGGGCATCTCGGCGGCGTTCACCGTGCTGTGGGCTGTGCCGGGCAACTTCATGTCAAAGAGCGCAGCGGCCGCGGGCATTGTGCTCATCAGCACCATCGGCGGCAGCGCGGGGCTGGTGGCGCCGATGATGGTCGGCTGGCTCAAGCAGCTCACGGGCGGCTTCACCGCCAGTCTCTACGTGCTGAGCGGGGCGCTGGTGCTCTCGGCATTGCTCATGCTTGTGGCACTGCCTGCCAGCGCGCTGGGGCGCCCCCGGCACTGAATCGGCGCACCGCGCCGGCCTCCCGACCGGAGGCATGCTCCATTCAGGTGCGCAAATCTTGCATACCAGTTGGCACAGAAGCTGCTGGTATGCAGGCATATGGCCATCTCCGCATCCGAAATCAGTGCACGCATCGTCGAGGCGGTGATGGCGCAGAAGCTCGCGCCGGGCTCTCGCCTGGGCGAGCAGCAGCTGGCGATGCTGTTCGACTGCAGCCGCACCATCGTGCGCGAGGCGCTCACGCGGCTGGCGGCGCGCGGCATCGTCACCGTGAGCGCGCGGCGCGGCTGGTTCGTCATCGAGCCTTCGCAGGACGAGGCGCGCGAGGCCTTCGAGGCGCGGCGCGTCATCGAGCTGGGGCTCATCCGCAGCGTGGGCAAGATCGAGAAGACCGCCCTGCGCCAGCTCAAGGCGCACCTGCAGCGTGAAAAGGCCGCACTGAAAGAGCGCGACGTCGGCAACCGCAGCTTCCTGCTGGGCGATTTCCACGTCTGCCTGGCCGAGTGCCTGGGCAACACGCTGCTGGCCGACACGCTGCGCGACTACACGGCGCGCACCACCCTGATCGCCATGCTCTACCAGTCCACGCACGACGCGGTGCAGTCCTGCGAGGACCACGTGCGCATCGTCGCGGCGCTGGAGCGCGGCGACCACGCCGCCGCCGAGGCGCTGATGGCCGAGCACATCGGCACGGTGCAGTCGGCCCTGCGCGTGCAGGCACCCTCCGATCCGCTGGCGCAGCTGCGCGACGCGCTGGCGCCGCTGCACAACACCGCCGCCACTGCCCCCGCAACGCCCAAGGGCAGGCGCCGCAAGCCCGGCGCGCCGCCCGATTCCGATTCTTCGACTTACCTAGGAGCCCTGCTATGACCTTCTCTGCTTCCAAACGCCGCATCGCCCTGGCGCTCGCTTCCGCCGCCATGCTGGCCTCTGCCGGCGCCGCGCACGCCCAGAACGCGCTGGACAACGTGCTCAAGGCCAAGACCATCAAGATCGCCGTGCCCACCGACTACCCGCCCTACGGCTCGGTCGACAAGAACATGAAGCCGCAGGGCCTCGACGTGGAAATGGCCGAGCTCATCGCCGCCAAGCTCGGCGTGAAGGTCGAGCTGGTGCCCGTGACCAGCGCCAACCGCATCCCGTACCTGCAGACCAGGAAGGCCGACCTCGTGATTTCCACGCTGGGCAAGAACCCCGAGCGCGAGAAGGTGATCGACTTCTCGTCGGCCTACGCGCCCTTCTTCCAGGCCGTGTACGCCCCCAAGAGCATGAAGCTCACCAGCTTCGCCGACATGGCCGGCAAGACCGTGGCCGTGACGCGCGGCGCGATGGAAGACCAGGAGCTGAACAAGGTGGCGCCGCCGAACGTCGACTACCGCCGCTTCGAGGACAACAACGCGACCATCGCCGCCTTCGTGGCCGGCCAGACGCAGACCATCGCGACCAGCGCCGCCGTCGCGGGCGACATGCTCGCCAAGAACCCGAAGGTCAGCGCCGAGTTCAAGCTGCTGCTCAAGGACAGCCCCTGCTTCGTCGGCGTCGCCAAGGGCGAGACCGCGCTGAAGACCAAGGTCAACGAGATCATCGCCGCCGCCAAGAAGGACGGCACGCTGGACGCCCTGTCCAAGAAGTGGCTGGGCAAGGCTGCCGGCGACCTGCCGGTCTGAACAAGTACTCCCCATGCTTCGCGCACTTCGTGTCGCTGCGCACACCCCCTCGCCGGGGGCGACGCCTGCGGCCCGGCAAAGCCGGTTCCGCGGCGTTCCACGAAGAGAAGACTGACTTATGAACATCGAGTTTGATTTCGGCGCGGTGCTCTCCGAATGGCCGCTGCTGCTGCGGGGCGTTGCATGGACCATCGGCCTGACCGCGGTCGGCACCGTGCTGGGCATGATCGTGGGCACCTTCTGCGCGTGGGCGCGCGCCGACGGCCCGAAGTGGCTGCGCGCCATCGTGGGCACCTACGTGGAGCTGATCCGCAACACGCCCTTCATCGTGCAGCTGTTCTTCATCTTCTTCGGGCTGCCGGCGGCGGGCGTAAAGCTCACGCCGGAAGTGGCCTCGGTGATCGCGATGGTGCTGAACCTGGGGGCCTACTCCACCGAGATCATCCGCGCCGGCATCGAGGCCACGCCTAAGGGGCAGATCGAGGCGGCAGTGAGCCTGGCGCTGAGCCGCTCGCAGGTGTTCCTGCGCGTGGTGCTGCCGCCGGCGCTCAAGAAGGTATGGCCCGCGATGGTGAGCCAGATCGTCATCGTGATGCTGGGCTCGGCAGTGTGCGGGCAGATCTCCACCGAGGAGCTGAGCTACGCGGCCAACCTCATCCAGAGCCGCAACTTCCGCGCCTTCGAGGCCTTCATCGTCGCCACGCTGATCTACCTGGCGCTGTCGGTGGCGCTGCGACGGCTGCTCGACTGGGCCGGGCCGAAGTTCTTCTTCGGCCGCTGAGCAACCAAGCGAAAGCACCCCGACATGGCTGATTTTTCTCTCTGGGACATCCTGCGCAACCTGCTGCTGGCACTGCGCTGGACTGTCGTGCTCTCGCTCATCGCCTTCATCGGCGGCGGCATCGTGGGCGCGCTGCTTCTGTTCCTGCGGCTGCGCGGCGGCAAGGCGATCGGCCGGGCCGTGGGCCTCTACGTGCAGCTCTTCCAGGGCACGCCGCTGCTGATGCAGCTCTTCCTGGCCTACTTCGGCATCGCGCTCTTCGGCGTGGACGTGTCGGCGTGGACCGCCGCCAGCGTCGCGCTCACGCTCTACACCAGCGCCTTCCTCACCGAGATCTGGCGCGGCTGCGTGGCATCGATCCCCAAGGGGCAGTGGGAGGCGTCGGGCAGCCTCGCCTTGAGCTTCGGCGAGCAGCTGCGCCACGTAATCCTGCCGCAGGCGGTGAAGATCGCCATCGCGCCCACAGTGGGCTTCCTGGTGCAGGTCATCAAGGGCACCGCGCTCGCGTCGGTGATCGGTTTCGTCGAACTCACCAAGGCCGGCAGCATGATTTCGAACGCCACCTTCAAGCCCTTCGTGGTGTTCAGCTGCGTGGCCCTGCTTTATTTCGTGCTGTGCTTCCCGGTGAGCCTGTACGCCAAGAACCTCGAGAGGAAATCCCATGGCCGCCGTGCTTGACCCTTCGCAACAACAGACGCCCGCCACCTCGGTGGGCTCGCCCATCGTGCGCATCACGGCGCTGCGCAAGTCCTACGGCACCAACGAGGTGCTCAAGGGCATCGACCTCGACGTGAAGCGCGGCGAGGTGATCGCCATCATCGGCAAGAGCGGCTCGGGCAAGAGCACGCTGCTGCGCTGCGTCAACGGCCTGGAGGTATTCCAGGAAGGCTCGCTCACGGTGGACGGCAAGCCGCTGCTGCACGAGAGCGCCATGGCCATGCGCGAGCTGCGCCAGCGTGTGGGCATGATCTTCCAGAGCTTCAACCTGTTTCCGCACCTGTCGGTGGGCCGCAACGTGATGCTCGCGCCCACGCTGGTCAAGAAGCGCACCAGCCTCGAAGCCGCCTCGCAGGCCCGCAAGCTGCTCGCGCGCGTGGGCCTGGCCGAGAAGTTCGACGCCATGCCCGACCAGCTCTCGGGCGGCCAGCAGCAGCGCGTGGCCATCGCCCGCGCGCTGGCGATGGAGCCGGCCGTGCTGCTGTGCGACGAGATCACTTCCGCCCTCGACCCCGAGCTGGTCGGCGAGGTGCTGCGGGTGGTGGAGTCGCTGGCCGACGAGGGCATGACGCTCCTCATGGTCACGCACGAGATGAACTTCGCGCGCAAGGTCAGCGACCGCGTGATCTTCATGCACCAGGGCCGCGTGCACGAGATGGGGCCGCCGGCGGAGCTCTTCGGCAATCCGCAGACGGCGGAGCTCAAGCAGTTCCTGTCCTCGCTGCACGACTGAGCCGGAGCCCTGCGGTTATCCTCTGCCCATGGCCTGCCTGCGTACCGCCTCCATTATTCGACCCATCCGTAAGACGGTGGGTTAGCGCGCGGCACTTCGAACGACACATCAGGTACACGCCATGCAACCCGCCCCAGGAGGCGGGTTTTTCGTTTCCTGGGGCTCTTCTCTTCAAGCCTTCAGGAGATCGAGATGACACCGCCACTCCCCCGCCCCGTGCTCCACATCGTCTGCGGCAAGATCGGCGCCGGCAAGTCCACGCTCATGCGGCAGCTCGCCGAAGCGCCCGCCACCGTGCTGATCAGCGAAGACGCCTGGCTGGCGGCGCTGTACCCCGGCGAGATCCACGAACTGCCCGACTACGTGCGCTGCGCGGGCCGGCTCAAGCAGGCCATGGCGGACCACGTGGCCGGCCTGCTCAGGGCCGGCGTGCCGGTCGTGCTCGACTTTCCGGCCAACACCGTGGCCAGCCGACGTTGGATGCGCGGCATCTTCGAGGCAGCCGGCGCGGCGCACAGGCTGCACTTTCTCGACGTACCCGACGAGGTCTGCAGACAGCGCCTGCGGGCGCGCAACGCGAGCGGCACGCATCCCTTCGAGACGACGGACGAGCAGTTCGAGCTGATCAGCAGCCACTTCGCGGCGCCTTCGCCGGAAGAGGGCTTCGACGTGGTCAGGCATGCCTGAAGCCTCGCGCCGCTATGCTCTGCCCCCGATGCAGATCGAACAAGCCAGGCCCTCCGAGGCCGCCACCGTCGCGGCCGTCCTCAGCGAAGCCGCCCAATGGATCGCCGGCGAGGGCCGGCCGCTGTGGTCGGAGGCCGACGTCGGGCTGGAGCGCGTGCAGCGCGACACCGATGCCGGCGGCTACTTCATCGCCCGCGAAGGCGGCGAGGTGGCGGGCGTGATGCGGATCGACCTCGATGACCCGGGCTTCTGGCCCGAGATGGAGACCGGCACATCGCTCTACGTGCACAAGCTCGCAGTCAGCCGGGCCTGGGCGGGGCGCGGGGTTTCGATACGGCTCCTGGAATTCGCACGCGAACGCACCGCAGGGCTCGGCCGCCCCTTCCTGCGGCTGGACTGCGTGGCCGACCGGGTGCCGCTGCGCTCGCTGTACGAGCGCTTCGGCTTTTCACTGCACAGCGTGATCCACAAGGGCGAACGGGCCTTCGCCCGCTACGAATTGCGCGTTCCCTGCGCCTGAGCCGGCTCAGTCAGCGTCGGGCCTGGGCAACTGCACGGCCCACCAGAGCTTGCCGGTCACCCAGTGCCGCTCGAGGCCGGGCGGCGGCGGCAGCGAATGCTGGTCGCCCACCCACAGCACGCCGTGGCGCTCGACCTGCGCAACCGACACCCATGGGCTTGCGACCAGGTCGCCTTCGAGCAGCACCAGCGGCCGCTCGGGCAGCCTCAGCGCGATGGCGCTCGCGATGCGCGAGGAACCGCCGACGATCATGACAGGCCCGCCCAGCACGGCACGCGCCGGCGGACCGATGCGCGCAGCGAAGTGCTCCGAGCGGAAGCCTGCGGACTTGCTCTTGGACAGGCCCAGTCCGCTCATCGGCGACATCACCCAGGTCAGCGCGAACAGCAGGATCTGCACCGCCAGGAAACCCGTGGTCGCGTCACGGCGCTCGATGCGATGCCAGCGGCCCATCGGCAGCAGCAGCATCAGCGCCGCACAGGTGAAGGACATGAACGCGGTGCCCCACTGGAACTGGAGGTCGGCCCCGGTGGCCAGGCCGATCAGCACGATGACCGTCAGCGGCAACAGGCCCCAGATGAAAAGGAATGCCCGTGCGTCGGGGCCGACCTCGGGTGGCGGCGTCCCGGTTTGCCGCGACGCGGGTGCGGCGGCGCTTCTCGTCTTCCACAGCAGGCCCGCGGCCAGCAGCAGCGCCGGGCTCAACCTGTTGAGCTGGTCGGCCAGCCAAAGCAGTGCGTGGGCGGTGCGCTGCGCGCACGTCATTGCGGCGCCCAGCGACGTGTGGCGGGCGTAGCGCAGCGGCAGGAAGTCGTGCGTCACCAGCCACCAGAGATGCGGTGCGAACACCGCGAAGGCGACGGCCGCCGCGCCCAGCAGACCGCGCAGGTGCAGCGGGTCGCGCCAGCCGCGCTGCGTGAGCCAGAAGGCGATCACGCTCAGGGCCGCCAGCGCGACCTGGTACTTGGCCAGCGCCCCGAGGCCGAGCATGAGCCCCAGCGCAAGCCAGGCGACGCGCGAGCGGTCCGCGAAGGCGCGCCAGCAGAACCACGCAGACGCCGCCACGAAGAGGAGCAGCACCGTGTTGTGGTTGTAGAAGTCGAGGCGGCCGCTGTAGTAGGTGATGCTCAGCGAACCCAGCATGGCCAGCGCCGCGAAATGGCTGCCCGCCAGCTCGCGCACGAGCCGCCACGAGATCACGAGCGCGCCGCAGATCACCAGCGCGCCGGCGGCGCTCACCACCCATCCGTGGATGCCGAAGAGCTGCACCAGCGGCCAGATCATCATCGTGGGCAGCGGCGGGTGCTTGTGGTAGCCCCACTCGATGGAGCGGACCCAGGTGAGCTGCTCGACGGAATCCGATGGCGGCGTCAGGTGCAACGCCGAAAGCACGCACAGCCATGTGACGGCCCAGAGCGCCATCCAAGCCATCGCGGACGCAAAGTGGGAACTACCGCGGGGCCGGGCAATCGGCGATGGCGCATCGTCGCGTACGGCAGGACTGGCCGCGCGCACCGAAGCATCCCCGGTGCCATCGGGTTGAAGCAGCATGAAAAAGCATCCGTGTGAGAGTGGAAAGAGCCGGCGCCAACGCCTGCTCCCGTCGCTCGCATGGGTGGCATTCCTGTCGTCGCAGGAATGCGTGCCTGGTGCGCCCGCCGAATATAACCATTTCGCACTACATAACTTTACTTTCGGGATGGAAAAATTTACATGTAGTTTGAAAATTCGGCGCCACAGAAGCCGGGTCCAGGGAACCCTGCGCGCCTGTGGCAAGCTCCCACGGCTATGAACTTCCGTCCCGTGCTTCCTTCCACCAGCTCCCGTCGGCGGGTGCTGCACGCGCTGCTGGGCGCCGCGGCCCTGCAGGCGCCCTTCGCCGCGCTGGCCGGCTTCAATTTCTTCACCAGCGAATACACCGCCAGCCGCGACGAGCTGCAGGCGCAGATCGCCAAACGCTTTCCGGTGGCCGAGCGCTACGCCGAGATCTTCATGGTCGGCCTGCGTGATCCGCAGCTGGGGCTGGATTCGAGGGCCAACCGTGCGGCCATCACCGCCACGCTGACCATCGCGAGCCCGCTGCTGGCAGCCTCGCCGGTGCAGGGCGTGGTGTCGGTCAGCAGCGCGCTGAAGTACGACGCCACGGCACGCGCCCTGCGGCTGGACCAGCCCAAGGCCGAGCGGCTCGAGCTGCAGGGCATCGAGGGCCGCGACGCCGAGCGGCTGCAGAAGGTGGGCGCGGTGGTCGCGCAGGAACTGCTTCAGGGGCAGGTGCTGCGCAGCTTCACGGCCGACGAACTCACGGTCGGGCGCAAGACCTACGAGATCGGCGACATCACGGTGCAGGACAACGGAATCAAGGTACAGCTCAAATGAAATACGCCCTCCTGGCTTCGGTGCTGGTCCTTGCCGGCTGCACGGCCATCATGCCCACGGCCACGCAGCACTTCGACCTCGAGGCGCATCGCGGCGGACGCGGGCTGGCACCCGAGAACACGCTGGCCGCCTTCTCCAACGCCGTCGACATGGGCGTCACCACGCTGGAGCTGGACATCGGGCTCACTTCCGACGGCGTGGTGGTGATCTCGCACGACACCTCGCTCAACCCCGACCACACGCGCGATGCGAGCGGCGCATGGCTCGCGCCCAGGAGCGGCGCGCCCATCCGCACGCTCACGCTGGCGCAGCTGCAGACCTACGACGTGGGCCGCATCAACCCGGCGAGCAACTACGGCAAGCAGTTCGCGCTGCAGATTCCGCGCGACGGCGAGCGCATCCCCACGCTGGCCTCGCTCTTCGCACAGGTGCAGGCGCGCGGCGCCGAGGCGGCCACGGTCCGCTTCAACATCGAGACCAAGATCGACCCCTCGAAGCCCGACGAGACCGCCGCGCCCGAACCGATGGTGCGCGCGCTGCTCGCCGAGATCGACAAGGCGAACATGGCCGGGCGCGTGACCATCCAGAGCTTCGACTGGCGCACGCTCACGCTGGTCGGCAAGCTCGCGCCGCAGATGCCGCGCGCCTACCTCACCACGCCGCGCACGCTGAAGGACAGCCGCTGGACCGACGGCCTCGATGCCGCCAGCTTCGCCTCGGTGCCGCAGATGGTCCGGGCCGCGTCGGCCAACGCGCCGGGGCCGGTGGTCTGGTCGCCGGCATTCGCCGACCTCACGCCCGAGGTCATCCGCGAGGCGCACAAGCTCGGCCTGAAGGTGCTGCCCTGGACGGTGAACCAGCGCGCAGACATGCAGCGGCTGATGGACTGGGGCGCCGACGGCATCATCACCGACTACCCCGACATCCTGCGCGACCTGATGCGCGAACGCGGCCTCTCGCTGCCGCCGCCCGGAAGGAACGCATCGTGAGCGCCGCGCTGCAGCAACTCGACAACGTCGCCGCGCGCGTCGCGGCCCTGCGCGACAGCCAGGGCGGCTCCGTCACCAGGCTGTCGGACGAGGCCCGCGCCAGCACCGAATTGCTGGGCGCCCTGCCCCCGCGCTACGGCGAGGTGCTGCTGGGGCTGCTCGACCGGCTCGAATCGAGCGCGCTCTTCAGCGAGGAAAGCTGTTCGTTCAGCCAGAAGGACCTGCTCGACAACCTGCAGGTGTGGGTCGACAAGGCCCGAGGCCAGCTGGTCTCTTGACCGGCGCGCCGTTTGGCCGGTTTATCATCCCGCCCCATGCGCACCCTGCTGCTCGCCATCATGATCGTCCTGCTGCCCGTGCGCGGCTGGCTGGGCGACGCGATGGCGGTCGAGATGGTGCGCCACTCGCTGCCGGCGGCCATGGAAGCCGCGACCGTGGCTTCCGCCGCGGCCGAAGCCCACTGCCACGAGGCAATGGACGCGGATGCGGGCGGCGGCGACATGGCGATGGCCATGGACATGTCCGCCCACGGCAGCAGCCATGACGACGGCGGCTCCGGCACCACCAGCCACGGCGACCACCAGGGCTGCGGCACCTGCGTCGCCTGCCAGGTCTGCCACACGGTCGCGCTCGGCGGCATGCCCCTTGTCGCCATCGTCCACGGCGCGCCCCAGGCGTCGCACCCGGCGCACGCGGCCCGCTTCGTCAGCG
Organism: Variovorax sp. 22077; assembly: GCF_052044195.1. Lineage (NCBI taxonomy): Bacteria > Pseudomonadati > Pseudomonadota > Betaproteobacteria > Burkholderiales > Comamonadaceae > Variovorax > Variovorax sp. 22077. Next base: position 345,540 of record NZ_JBQEQC010000006.1, on the reverse strand, counting down.
CGGAGCCCGTCCAGGGCCTGAAGCCGCCCATTTCCTGATCTCCCTGCCCGTAGTCCGTCCGCAGTGAGCCCGTTGCTACGGCTCGCGGCGTCCGTCGTATTGCTCATGGAGATCGAAAGTGAATTCCCCCGTTCGTCGGCAGCCTGCCGGCATCCGTGGCCATCGCAGGCGCAGTGAAGCGCGCCCGCCCCGGCTCCCATCCATCAGGACCGTCAAGATCGGCACAGCGCTGGCCGCCGCGCTGGTGCTCGCCGGCTGCGCGAGCCTCTCGCCCGACGGCGGCAGCGCCGACGTGCAGGCGCTTGTCGGCACCAATCCGCTCATGGCGGGCACGACCGCCCAGCGCGCGCCCGACGAGGCCTCGCTGAAGAGCGTCGATGCGCTGCTGGCCAAGCCGCTGGACGTCGAGGCCGCGGTGCGCATCGCGCTCATCAACGGTCCGCGCGTGCAGGACGCCTTCGCCACCCTGCAGCTGAGCGACGCCGACCGCGTGCAGGCCGCGAGCCTGCCGAACCCGGTGCTGTCGTTCAGCCGCCTTGCGCAGGGCCGCGAGCGCGAGTTCGAGCGGATGCTCAGCTTCAACGTGCTGGGCCTCGTCACGCTGCCATGGCAGGCCCGGTGGGCCGGCCAGCGGCACGAGGCCGCCAAGCTGCAGGCCGCGCAGAGCGTGCTGGTGCTGGCCGCCGACACGCGACGCGCCTGGGTGCGCGCGGTGGCGGCGCAGCAGAGCGTGGCCTACCTGCGCGACGCGAAGGAAGCCGCCGAAGCCGGCGCCGAGCTCGCGCACCGCATGGCCCAGGCCGGCAACTGGAGCGCGCTGCAGCGCACGCGCGAGCAGTTGCTGCTGGCCGACGCGGCCGCGCAGCTGGCGCGCGCCGACCAGGCCGCGGTGGCTTCGCGCGAACAGCTCACGCGCCTGATGGGCCTGGGGGGGGAGCGGGCCACCCACCCCCCCCCCCCCCACCCCCCCCCCCCCCCCCCCCCCCCCCCCCCCCC